>NZ_JBHSQS010000004.1:456458-467369 GCF_042658605.1 Micromonospora vulcania
CCGCGACCTCCGCGACCTCCGCGACCTCCGCGACCTCCGCGACCTCCGCGACCTCCGCGACCTCCGCGACCTCCGCGTCGATCTAGGGAAAATCGTCGCTCAGGGAGGTCAACTAGCAGCGATACGCCCTAGATCGACGGGGCGGATGGGTGTGCGGGGCGGGGGCGGGGAGGGAGGAGAGAGTGCGGGGGTTAGTCCTGGGGGAGGAGGAGGCAGGTGCTGGTTGCGTGGGCTACCAGGCGGGAGGTCGCGTCCATCAGGCGGGCTTCGGCCAGGGCCGTTCGGCGGCCGCGTTGGAGCACGGTGCCCTCGCAGCGCAGGACGCCGCTTGCGATGGTGACCGGGCGGAGGAACTTCACGTTGAGGTCCAGCGAGGTGTAGCCGACCCCAGCGGGCAGCGTGGTGTGCACGGCGCAGCCCGCCGCGGTGTCCAGCAGGGTGGAGATGACGCCACCGTGGACGGTGCCGAGCGGGTTGTAGTGGAACTCCTGCGGCACCATCTCGACGGCGACCCGCCCCTCGTCGGCCTCCATCCGGGCCATGTCGAGCAGGTGCATCACCGGAGGCGCGGCCAGTTCGCCGGCGATCATGGCCCGGAGCATGTCGAGGCCGCCACGCCGGCCGACCTGCGCGGCGTTGGTTGCCGGGTCCGACCAGGTGAAGGTACGACTGCGCGCCGGCTCCTGCGTCTGTGTCATGGACTCAGCCTGGCAGCACGTTGCTGAGTCTGTCAATAAGACTTAGCCTGGTCGGATGACACCCGCGGCACTGGACTGGTCGGTGGACAACTGCACGATCACCCGTGCGATGGAGATCCTCGGCGAGCGGTGGACCCTGGTGGTGCTCCGCGAGGTGTTCACCGGCGTACGCCGCTTCGACGACATGCGGGTGCGGACCGGCATGCCGCGTCAGGTGCTGACCAACCGGCTGGCCACGCTGGTCGAGCAGGGCGTGCTGCGTCGCGAACCGTACCGGGAGCCGGGCAGCCGGCTGCGGCACGAGTACCGGCTGACCGAGAAGGGTCTGGACCTGTGGCCGGTCCTGGTCGCCGTGCTCGGGTGGGGTGACCGGTACCTCGCCGACCCCGAGGGCTCGGCGCTGAGCGTCGGCCACCGCGACTGCGGCGCGCCGGTGCGGGTCGAGTTGCGTTGCGCGGACGGGCACGCGGTGGCCCAGCCCCGCGACGTGGTGCCCCGCCCCGGCCCGGGCGCTCGCCGTCGTACCCCCTGAGGCGGACGGCCGATCGTCGGCGGCTGTCGGGCGGTGACGCTCGAGCGGAATCTCGCGGCGGTGCGGGTGTGACGGGGGGCGTCCGCCAGGGTGTCACGGGTGTTGCGGAGATGTGACCCGTCGAGGTCGATGAATCCGGGCCTCAATGAGGTCTTGTCAATGATCTTAAGTATGTGAATACTTCATTGCGTTCGGCCGGTTTCCCCAGATCGACCGGGCTGCCCCCGGGTCTGCTGCCCCCGGCGAGACCCGTTCCCCCGCCCAGGAGGTTGTTACATGCGACCCACGAGGTCCCCACTCCGCGTTGCGGCCACAGTCGCCGTTACCGGCACCTTGGTCGTCGGTGTGCTCATCGGCGCGCCGGCCCAGGCCGCCCCCGCCGCGACCCCCGACGCCGCCGCCGCGCTCTCCGCCGCGCTCGGCGACCGCTCCGCCGGCACGTACCTCGATGCCAGCGGAAAGTCCGTCGTCACCGTGACCGACGCGGCCGCCGCCCGTCAGGTCAGCAAGTCCGGCGCCATCGTCCGGTACGTCACCCGGGGCGCCGCCGAGCTCAACCGGGCCACCGCCGAGCTGGAGCGCTCGGCCAAGATCCCGGGCACCGCGTGGTGGAGCGACCCGGTCACCAACCAGGTCGTCGTCTCCGTCGACAGCACCGTCACCGGTGCGAAGCTGGAGCGGGTCAAGGCCGCCGCCGCGCGGGCCAACGGCGCGGTCCGGGTCGAGGCCGAGGCCGGCGTGCTGAGCACCCGGATCTCCGGTGGCCAGGCCATCTACGCCGGCGGCGGCGGGCGCTGCTCGCTCGGCTTCAACGTGCGCAGCGGCAGCACCTACTCGTTCGTCACCGCCGGGCACTGCACCAACATCTCCGCGAGCTGGTACTCGAACTCCGCCCAGACCGCGCTGATCGGCACCCGCACCGGCACCAGCTTCCCGGGCAACGACTACGGCATCGTCCGGCACAGCAACTCGGCCAACGCCGCCGGCAACATCTACCTCTGGAACGGCAGCTACCGGGACATCACCGGCTCCGGCAACGCCTCCGTCGGCCTGTCGGTCCAGCGCTCCGGCAGCACCACCGGCCTGCGCAGCGGCTCGGTGAACGCGACCAACGCCACGGTGAACTACGCCGAGGGCTCGGTCTCCGGCCTGATCCGCACCAACGTCTGCGCCGAGCCGGGCGACAGTGGTGGTTCGCTGGTCAGCGGCGGCACCGCCATCGGCCTGACCTCCGGCGGTAGCGGCAACTGCCGCACCGGTGGCACGACCTACTTCCAGCCCGTCACCGAGGCGCTCAGCCGCTACGGCGTCAGCGTCTTCTGATCGATCCATCGCTCGCGGGCCGTCGGAACACTCCGGCGGCCCGCGTCGCGCGTCCGGGCGTCGCGGGTCGTGTCTCAGGCCAGCCGGTCAGGCCCCTGAGCTGGTCGAAGAGGATCCGGGGGCAGGACCGGCAGATCCGGACCGACGGGTACGGCACCACCCGCCGCCCACGCCAGGTGCGCCCGTCGGGCGGACAGGACCGCCAGCAGCGGCCAGAGCGCGACCGCGACGGCCGTGACCCGCTCGGCCAGCCCGGTGCGGGACCCGTAGGTCACCTCGTACGCGAACCAGCCGAACAGGCTCAGCATGGCGATGGTGACGCTCAGCCCCACCATCCGACGGAACGCCCAGGGCGGCTCGGGTCGGGCCGGGTGCCCGGCATCCGGGCCACGCGGCAGCCACAGCGCCGACCCGGCCGGCCAGAGCGCGAGGGCGAGGACCGCCACCGTGGCCACGATGCCGTGGCTGAGGGAGCCGCCGACCGTCGGCCGGGGAAAGGCGACCAGCGCGATGGTGGCCACCCCACCGACGGCGAGCAGGAAGCGGCTGGGCAGGCCCGCCGCGTGCAGCACGGCGGCGGTCGCCAGGTAGCAGCAGCCGAGCAGCA
Organism: Micromonospora vulcania; assembly: GCF_042658605.1. Lineage (NCBI taxonomy): Bacteria > Bacillati > Actinomycetota > Actinomycetes > Micromonosporales > Micromonosporaceae > Micromonospora > Micromonospora vulcania. The sequence continues at coordinate 459,619 of NZ_JBHSQS010000004.1, forward strand.
CCAGGCAGCCAATCATGATCCACGGATCGGTGGCCTCCTGCCCGGCCAACTCACTGATGGTGTCCCGGATCGGGTCGTAGCCGGTCGGCTGCCGGGCGCCGGCGACCGTCCAGCCGACCACCAGCAGCACGGGTGCCGCCACCGCGGTGGCCACGGCCCAGTTCGGTACGGCGCGCATTTCGCCACGTTAACCGGCGCGACGGCGCACCGAGCCGCGTTCGCCGGTCCGCCCACCGGCGAATCGTCCCGGCCTGCCGGGTGCCCCGGAAGGACCACGGCCGCCCCTGACAGAATGCCGGTGAGGACTGTTCCACGATGAGGAGTTGCCAGCTGTGATCCGTACCCACAATGCCGGAAGCCTGCGCGCCGCGGACGCCGGCTCGACGGTGACCCTCGCCGGGTGGGTGGCCCGCCGGCGTGACCACGGCGGCGTCATCTTCGTCGACCTGCGCGACGGCTCCGGCGTGGTCCAGGTGGTGCTCCGCGAGGAGGACGCGCACGCGCTGCGCAACGAGTTCTGCGTGAAGGTCACCGGTGAGGTGACCCGCCGCCCCGCGGGCAACGAGAACCCGGAGCTGCCGACCGGTGAGGTCGAGGTGACCGTCGCCGCGCTGGAGGTGCTCTCCGAGGCCGCGCCGCTGCCGCTGCCGGTGGACGACCAGGTCGAGGCCGGTGACGACATCCGGCTCAAGTACCGCTACCTGGACCTGCGGCGCAGCGGGCCGGCGAACGCGCTGCGGCTGCGCTCGCGCGCCAGCCACCTCGCCCGGGGCGTGCTGCACGAGCGGGACTTCCTGGAGATCGAGACGCCGACGCTGACCCGCTCGACGCCCGAGGGCGCCCGCGACTTCCTGGTCCCGGTCCGGCTCCAGCCCGGCAGCTGGTACGCGCTGCCGCAGTCGCCGCAGCTGTTCAAGCAGCTGCTGATGGTCGGTGGCATGGAGCGGTACTACCAGATCGCCCGCTGCTACCGGGACGAGGACTTCCGCGCCGACCGGCAGCCGGAGTTCACCCAGCTCGACATCGAGATGTCCTTCGTCACCGAGGACGACGTGATCGACCTCGGCGAGGCGATCGTCTCGACGCTCTGGAAGGACCTGGCCGGGCACGAGATCTCCGGCCCGATCCCGCGGATCACCTGGCACGACGCGATGGCCCGGTACGGCTCGGACAAGCCGGACCTGCGCTACGGCGTGGAGCTGACCGAGCTGACCGACTACCTGCGGGGCACCGAGTTCCGGGTCTTCGCCGGGGCGATCGACGCGGGCGGCTACGTCGGCGCGGTGGTGATGCCGGGCGGCGCGGCGCAGAGCCGCAAGGAGCTGGACGGCTGGCAGGACTGGGCCAAGGCGCGCGGCGCGCGCGGCCTGGCGTACGTGGTGCTGGACGCCGAGACCGGCGAGGCGCGCGGCCCGGTGGCCAAGAACCTGTCGGCCGAGCACCTGGGCGGGCTCGCCGACGCGGTCGGCGCCAAGCCGGGCGACGCGGTCTTCTTCGCGGCCAGTGGCACCACCCGCGAGGCGCAGGAACTGCTCGGCGCGGCCCGGGTCGAGATCGCCAAGCGGGCCGGCCTGATCGACGAGAGCGCCTGGGCGTTCTGCTGGGTGGTCGACGCGCCGATGTTCGAGCGCACCGACGAGGGCGGTTGGACGGCGGTGCACCACCCGTTCACCTCGCCCAACGCCGAGTGGGTCGACCGGTTCGAGGAGGCGCCGGACCGGGCCCTCGCCTACGCGTACGACATCGTCTGCAACGGCAACGAGATCGGCGGCGGGTCGATCCGTATCCACCGGGGCGACGTGCAGAAGCGGGTCTTCGACCTGCTGGGCATCACGCCCGAGGAGGCGCAGGACAAGTTCGGCTTCCTGCTGGAGGCGTTCAAGTACGGCGCTCCGCCGCACGGCGGCATCGCCTTCGGGTGGGACCGGGTCTGCATGCTGCTCGCCGGCGCGGACTCCATCCGTGAGGTGATCGCCTTCCCGAAGACCCGGGGCGGCTTCGACCCGCTGACCAGCGCGCCGACGCCGATCACCGCCCAGCAGCGCCTCGAAGCAGGCATCGACGCCAAGCCGAAGCCCGCCGCCACCGCCCACACCGGCACGGCAGGCCCCGTAGCCCCGGTAGCCGACCCGGCGTAACCCCCCCACCCCCTGCCCCTGCTTGGTTGATCAAGAGGTTTGCGTCATGCTCGCTCGTCGAGGTGACGCAAACCTCTTGATCGTTGGCAGGGGAGTGGTGGATGCGGGTCTTGGTCGTGGGGGCCAGTGGGTTTCTGGGTTCGGTTGTTGCTCGGCGGGCGGCTTCTCTCGGGTGGTCGGTTGTGGGGACGTACTACTCGGGCGTTGTGCCGGAGCTGGATGCTCGTCGCCTGGACGTGACCGATCGGGCCGCGGTGGGCGCGCTGGTCGCCGAGGTGCGGCCGGACGCGGTGGTCTCGACGCCCTATCGGTACGACGACTGGACGGTGACCGCCGACGGGGCGGCGCACGTGGCGGTCGCCGCCGCCGAGGTGGGCGCACGGCTGGTGCACCTGTCCAGCGACGCGCTGCACGGCGGGCGACCGACGCCCTACCTCGACGACGACGTCCCCACCCCGGTGTACGCGTACGGTGCTGCGAAGGCCGCGGCCGAGACCGCCGTGCGGGCGATCGACCCGGGCGCGGCGGTGGTCCGTACCTCGCTGATCGTGGGGGAGGGCAGCAAGCAGATCCAGCTCTGCCGGGATGCGCTCGCCGGACGGGCCGCCCTGTTCACCGACGAACTCCGGTGCCCCGTCGACGTCACCGACCTGGCCGACGCCGTGCTGGAGTTGGTCGAGGGCACGTACGCCGGCCTGCTCAACGTGGCCGGACCGGACGCGGTGAGTCGGGCGGAGCTGGGGCTGCTGGTGGCCGAGCGGTTCGGCCTGGACGCGGCCGGGCTGAAGACCAGCACCGCTGTCGATGTCGGGGTGGTCCGGCCCGCCGAGGTTCGACTCGACTCGACCCGCGCCGCCAGCCTGCTGCGTACCCGTCTGCGTGGGGTGCGGGAACTCCTGGCCGTCTGAGCGCTTCGATGCACAGTTTCTATGCACAACTCTTGTGCATAGAAACTGTGCAGAGATAGTGTGCAGTCATGGTGAACGAGGAAGCGACGCCGCGGCCAGCGCTGCGCGAGGTGCGGATCGACAAGCGGCAGGTCCGGGTGCTGCCGCATCCGCTCCGCATGCGGCTGCTCGGAGCTCTGCGGGTGAACGGCCCGGCCACCGCCACCACGCTGGCGGAGCAGCTCGGCACCAACACCGGCGCGACCAGCTATCACCTGCGCCAACTCGCCGAGGTCGGGCTGGTCACCGAGGACCCCGACCGGGGCAGCGGACGGCAGCGCTGGTGGCAGGCCGCGCACGACGTCACCAGCTGGGAACCGTCCGACTTCGACGACGACCCGGACGCCCGGGCCGCGATCGAGTGGATCCAGGGCGACCAGGTGCGCCACCTCGTCGAGCACGCCGACCACTGGTTCGCCACCCAGCACGAATGGACCCCCGCCTGGCGGGACGCCCTCGGCATGGGCGACATCTTCATGACCATCCCGCCGGCCCGGCTGGAGGAGCTCAAGGCGGAGGTGTGGCAGGTGCTGGAGCGATACAACCGCGAGGCCGAGCTTGTCGACACCGCCGAACCCGCCGACCCGCAGGCCCGCCCGGTGCAGGTCTTCCTGGCTGCCTATCCACTGCTGGAGGGGAACCGATGAGCGCGCTGACCGTACGCCAGGTCCGGCTCCGTTACCTCACGCTCTACGGCCTGCGCTGGCTGCCCACCGGCCTGCTGATCCCGGTGATGATCCTGCTCATGCAGGAGCGCGGCCTGTCGCTGCCGCAGATCGGCCTGGTCTTCACCGCGCAGGGGCTGCTGGTGCTCGCGCTGGAACTGCCCACCGGCGGGCTCGCCGACGCGCTCGGCCGCCGACCGGTCCTGCTCGCCGCCGGAGCGCTCAACCTGGTCTCGCTGTCGCTGTTCGCGGTGGCCGACTCGTTCGTGCTGTTCTTCGTGGTCTGGGCGTTGCAGGGGATCTACCGGGCGCTGGACAGCGGCCCACTGGAGTCCTGGTACGTCGATGCCACCGTGGCCGCCGACCCGGAGGCCGAGTACGAGCGCGGCCTGGGCCACGCCGGCACCGTCGCCGGCCTGTCCATCGGCGCGGGCGCACTGCTGGGCGGCGGTCTGGTCGCACTCGGTCCGATCGGGCCGGCCAGCGCGCTCACCGTGCCCGTCCTGGCCGCCGTCGTCGCCCAGGCGGTGGCACTGGTCGCCCTCTTCGTCCTGCTGGTCGAGCAGCGGCCGGCCACCGGGGCGGCGGCGCTACGGACCTCGGTGGCGCAGGCGCCCCGGATGATCGGCGAGGCGGTCGGGCTGCTGCGCCGCTCCCGGGTGCTGCTGGCGTTGGTGGCGGTCGAGCTGTTCTGGGGCTTCGGCATGGTCACCTTCGAGTCGCTGCTGCCGGTCCGGCTGGCCGAGGTGCTCGGCGACGCCGAACGGGCTGCCGCGCTGCTCGGACCGGCCAACTCGGCCGCCTGGCTCGCCTCGGCGGCCGGCGCGGCGTTGACCCCGCTGCTGCTGCGCTGGCCGGGTGCCGCGCCGGGCGCCGCCCTGCTGCGTATCCTGCAGGGCGTCACGGTGGTCGGGATGGGGCTGTTCGCCGGGCCGGTCGGGGTGCTCATCGCCTACCTGGCCTGCTACACCGTGCACGGCGCGTCCAACCCGCTGCACAGCGGCCTGCTGCACCGACAGGTCGACGGCCCGTACCGGACCAGCGTGCTGTCGCTGAACTCGATGATGGCGCAGCCGGCCGGCGCGCTCGGCGCGGTGACCCTGACCGCGCTCGCCGCCGCCACCAGCGTCAGCACCGCGATGGTGGTCGGCGCGGTGGTGCTGGCCGTCGCCGCGCCGCTCTACCTGCCGGCCTGGCGGGCAGGGCGCAGCCCATCGGCGGATCCCGCGGACCCTGCCGCGCTCCCGGTCCCCACGGCCGCCGAGCGTTAGGCCGAGCGTTAGGAAGGGCGTTAGGAAGGGACCCTTTTTCGACACGGGGCGATAGTAGGGGTCCCTTCCTTGCGCATCAGGCGCGCTGGTAGCCGCGTGCCTCCAGGCCACGCCAGAGCACGTGCCGGGCGTACGGGTGGATGATCATGTCGACCAGCCTGGGAGTCGACGAAGGGATGACCTCGTGAGGCCCGGTCGGCCCGCCCGAATCCACCGTGGAGATTGGCGAGCCGACCGATTGGGTACATCCGGGGCCGACCTACTGGGAACCCCCCACCGGAGGACCGACATGTTCGCCATTCTGGCCGCCATTGTCTTCGGCTTCGCCCTGCTGATCGACCTGCTCGACACGAACTTCGGAGCACCGGACCTGTTCAACTGGAACACCCTCGTGCTCATCGGGCTGTTCCTGCTCTCGCTCTACCTCGGCGGCGTGGGCAGCGGCCCGCGCGGCGGTGGTGGCGGTCGCTGGTACCGGGGTCGGCGCCCCGGCCGGGGCTGACCGGAAGCGATCACCGATGGCCTGTCCCGCGCCGCGATTCCGGTGCCGCGGGACAGGCCCGGTACTGTCTTCGTGATGGAGTCCGACGCCCTCTTCTCCCTCGGTGCACCCGCCGGGTCGCGCAGCGCGCCCGCCGGACCCGCCGGTGTCGACGGCTTCACTCCGGTAGCGGATGATTCGCCCCTGCCCGTCCGGATGCGTCCGGCGAACCTCGACGAACTGGTGGGCCAGGGGCACCTGCTCGCCCCCGGCGCGCCGCTGCGGCAACTGGTCTCCGGCGGGGCCCCGATGTCGGTCATCCTCTGGGGACCGCCGGGCACCGGCAAGACCACCATCGCGCACCTGGTGGCCGCGGCCACCGACCGGACGTTCGTCGCCATGTCGGCGCTCTCCGCCGGGGTCAAGGACGTCCGGGCGGTGATCGAGACGGCCCGCCGCCAGCGCCGTTCGGGCGGCCAGCAGACCGTGCTCTTCATCGACGAGGTGCACCGCTTCAGCAAGACCCAGCAGGATTCGCTGCTCGCGGCCGTCGAGGACCGTACCGTCACGCTGCTGGCGGCGACCACCGAGAACCCGTACTTCTCGGTTATCTCACCGCTGCTGTCGCGGTGCGTGCTGCTCACCCTGCAACCGCTGGGCGACGACGCGGTGCGGGGCCTGCTGCGCCGCGCGGTCGCCGACGAGCGCGGCCTGGCCGGCGCGTTCACCCTGGCCAGCGATGCCGAGGACCACCTGGTCCGGCTCGCCGGCGGCGACGTCCGCAAGGCGCTGACCGCGCTCGAGGCGGCAGCGGCGTCCGCCACGGCCCTCGGGGCCGAGCGGATCGACCTCGCCACCGCCGAGCAGGCGGTCGACGTGGCGGCGGTGCGCTACGACCGCGATGGCGACGCCCACTACGACGTGATCAGCGCGTTCATCAAGAGCATGCGTGGCTCGGACGTGGACGCCGCCGTGCACTGGCTGGCCCGGATGCTGGTCGCCGGCGAGGATGCCCGCTTCATCGCGCGCCGGCTGGTGATCTTCGCCAGCGAGGACGTGGGCATGGCCGACCCGGGCGCGTTGAGTGTGGCCACCGCCGCGGCGCACGCGGTCGAGTACGTCGGCCTGCCGGAGGCGCAGCTCAACCTGGCCCAGGCGGTGATCCACCTGGCCACCGCGCCCAAGTCGAACTCGGCCACCACCGCCATCGGCGCCGCGATCGCCGACGTGCGGGCCGGCCGGGGCGGCGCGGTGCCGCGCGGGCTGCGCGACGCGCACTACGCCGGCGCCCGGGGGCTGGGCCACGGGACGGGCTACCGATATCCGCACGACGACCAGCGCGGCGTGCTCACCCAGCAGTACGTCCCGGACGACCTGGTGGGCACCGACTACTACCAGCCCAGCCCGCACGGGGCGGAGCGTTCGGTGGCCACCCGGCTGCCGGTGCTGCGTCGGATCGTGCGAGGACTACCGGCGCCGCCCGCCCGCCCGGAGGCGCCGACGGCCGGGCCGCCCACACCGGTGCGGGTCGCGTCGGTGGGAGCCGGCGAGAACGGTCGCCCGACGACGGGCGCGGACGGTCCCGGCACGGTGCAGGACAGCGGCACGGACGCCGCAGGAGAGGGTCAACAGTGAAAGCGCGTGGACCGGAACGGCCCGACGAGGGCCCGGACGAGCGGCGCGATCCCCGCGCCAAGGGCCGCCGCTGGGGCCGTGGGCGGGCTGAGGCCGAGCCGGAGGAGCCGGTAGCCGGCGAGGAGTTCGGCTGGATCGACGACCTGCGCTCGGCCAAGCAGCAGCGCACCGAGTTGGGTCCCGACGGCGCTCCGGCGGCCCCGGTCGGGCCGCGCGCGGACGCACCGGGGCCGCGCGGCGGCGGGTCGGTGCCGCCCACCGACCGGCCGGACGCCCCCGTACCGCCCGCCGCACGCCGTGGCGAACCGGACACCACCGCCGCGCGCCGGCCGGTCGACGGGCCGTGGCCAGGCGAGGCCCCGCCGCCGCCGGGACGCCGGCCGGACGAACGGCCACCCGCAGACCGCCCCCGTACCGCTGGCGCGGCCGTTCCCGCCCCGGGCCAGCCGGCCCGTCGCGGTGCGGTGCCGGTGCCCGGCACCGGCCCCCGCCCCGCCGGACCACCATCGGCGCCACCCGCCGCCCGCCCGGTCGGCGGTGACCCGGCGGGCCCACCCGGACCGCACCCGCAGGGCGGCGCGCCGGCCGGCGTGGCCCGCCCCCGTCCCGGTGCG